>NZ_BAWW01000001.1 GCF_000875975.1 Parachlamydia acanthamoebae
CGCCGCCAAGTCTTTTTTTATTCCATCCTTTGATGGACTATCTTTCAAACCCTAATAACTCTCGTTGTTAGGGTTTTTTTGTTTTACCGATTTTCTAATGCTCATCCTGTGCATATACAATCTTACCGGGATAAAACTTCTCAAGAAGTTTTTGAGGATTCTCCAGAAAAAAGTATGCACCCTTTTTAATTTAACTCGCTCTTTTTTTATTCCATTAAAGGCATAAATTATGAAGATGATCTATCGAATCGCTCTATATCCTATCACCGTTTGCTTCTATTCTTTCACGTAGATAAACCCATCGAGTAATTTTTTCGTAATAAATCTCCATGTCGTTAAGGATGAAAAAATATTTCGTCTCCCTGAATGTTAACCAGAAAAAAGTGCAATACCACCTGCAGGTTTATTTTATAAAGGGAATGATCCTATTTTGTGAGAATGACGGCGAAGATCTTTCGCTTTTTACGCATCTTTTTCGCCAATATCTATACAGAAGGATCGTGACCTCCAAGGCTATTTTTCTGTATCGATGATTTTCATCGCCTCTCATCAAGTATCTTTTTTTTTATTTTTATTGTTTTCAAAAAAAACATTTTTCTTTATATCCAACATGTAATAGCAAACTATCGAGGATAAAATGAAAACAGCAGAAGCATTAGTATTAGAACAAGAAACACAAAAATTTATCGATGAGCTCAATTCAAAAAATGCTCCTCCCATTTATACACTTCCAGTCCAAGAGGCACGCAAAATTTTAGAAAATTTGCAAGCCGGCAAAGTGGAAAAGCTTCCAGTAGATATTGAAGATTTAACTATTCCTGTGGGACCGGAAGGGGAAGTCTCTATACGTATTATACGACCAAAAAATAACAAACAAAAGTTACCCGTTATCATGTATCACCATGGTGGAGGTTGGATTTTAGGAAGCAAAGACACGCACGATCGTTTAGTACGAGAGCTTGCAAATGGAGCGCAGGCTGCTGTTGTGTTTATAAATTTTACACCATCACCAGAAGCTAAATTCCCTAAGCCTGTCGAAGAAGCCTATGCGGCTCTCCAGTACATCAGCGAAAATGGGAGCAAATATAACCTCAATCCAAATCATCTAGTTGTTGCAGGTGATAGTGTGGGCGGAAATATGGCGATTGCGATGACATTGCTTGCGAAAGAAAGAGGCGGCCCTAAAATTGATGCTCAGGTACTATTTTATCCGGTAACTGATGCAGGTATGGATACACAATCCTATCACAAATACGCTGAAGGTCCTTGGTTGACAAAAGCTGCCATGGAATGGTTTTGGAATGCGTATGAACCAAATGTTTCTAATCGAAAAAAAATCACAGTTTCTCCACTTCAAGCGAGCATTGATCAGCTGAAAGGATTACCTGAGGCATTGATCATGACAGATGAAAATGATGTATTACGTGATGAAGGGGAAGCATATGCCCACAAGTTAATGCAAGCAGGTGTTGATGTTACATCCATTCGTTTCTTGGGGACATGCCATGATTTTGCTTTGCTTAATCCTTTAGCTAATACTCCAGCGACTCGTGGAGCCATTGAGGCTGCGATACAGTATTTACGAAAAGTTTTCGCTCATTAATTTGCCTTTTAAAGAGCTGCTTTCTGAATGGGAGCAGCTCTTTTTCATTTAATAACATTACAAAATGTCTTGCTTTTTCTCTGCAAACTTGCTAAATTGTGTTTTTTTCAATGGGGCAATAGCTCAGTCGGTTAGAGCAGCGGACTCATAACCCGCTGGTCGCTGGTTCAAGTCCAGCTTGCCCCACTTTTTATAACTTGTTGAGTAACAGTGCTTAAGGTTTATGATGATTACACTCAATCATTAAAAACCCAAGCCACAAAATGGGTCGTGGCACACAGGTGGCACAGTCTGACCCTATACACCTCAGCAAATCACAGCAATTATCATCACAGTGATCTTGTCACTGCTCACGCTAACCATCAAAATGGAGCATGAGCATGGCCGAAGGCATTCAAAAAAGAATCAGCAAAAAAAACGTCGTAAGTTACAGGGTTCAGATTAGAGAAAGTGATGGGTTTCCACCAAAATCTAAGACCTTTCCTACTCTTCAGGAAGCAAAAGACTGGCAAAAACAGGAAAAAGCACGTAGACGGCAAGGATACGGTTCCTCTGATCTAATGACTGGTAAAAAGACTCTTATAGATCTTATTGATCGCTATGAAACGATTATCCTTCCTACCAAACCAAAAGATGCGAGAAATATGAAACGTCATCTCGATTGGTGGCGCAATAAAATTGGCAAATACGGACTCACAAAAATTTCATCGGATCTCATAGCTCAGTGTAGGCAAGAATTAGCTGAAGGTGTGACTTCAAAGAAAACTAAACGCTCTCATGCTACAGTCAATCGCTATTTGGCTACTTTATCTACGGTATTCACATATGGAATTAATGAATGTGGGTGGATTACTGATAATCCATGCCGACGAGTTTCAAAGTTTACAGAGTCAAAAGGACGCGATAGAATCGTAGCTGAGAATGAATTTACACGCTTATTTGAAGAATGCAAAAACAGCCGAAACGAACACTTGTTACCTGTTGTTGTGTTAGCAGTAACTACAGGCATGAGACGTGGTGAAATTTTAGGGCTAACTTGGGACTGTATTAATCTTGATAGACAAACAATAATCTTAAAGGAAACCAAAAATGGAAAACAACGCACGGTTTCTATAGTAGGAGAAGCTTTAGAACTGCTTCGCTCTCATTATCAAAAAAGAAATCCCAATACACCTTATGTCTTTCCAGCAAAGAAACGATTTGGAAAAATCTGTATAAGAAAGGCTTGGGATGAGGCTTTAAAACGTGCTGGGATTCAAAATCTGAGGATACATGATCTTCGACATACCTTTTGCACATATGCCTCCGAGACTGGTGCTTCAATTTTGGAATTGGCAGCAGCAATGGGGCACCAAACTTTACAAATGGTCAACCGTTATACTCATATGAATCAAAAGAAAATCACACATCAACTTTCTTCATCTGTAAATGAACGGATTTTTAAGGATATCAATGGCACAGACAAAACATCAAAAACTAGCTAGAGAATTATTGCTTCTTGCTCAAAAATCTCGCAAAAAGAACTTCTCTATACAACTTGAGTTGCCTACACTCAATCAAGTAGTAATAGGTATTATACAAACAATATTTTGATGTGTTTAAAGCCATTGAAAACCATGGTTAAAGCATACCATTATGCTTTCTTCCATTTTAAAACAAACCCTACAGAATTTGAAATTCTGAAATTGAAGTGTCGAGGGGGCTTTATTGAGATAGTAGAAAGGAAATATCTTGAGAAGTCTCCTGTTAAACTGATTAAGAGATTTATCGCGTGGAATACCTTGATAAGCCGTTTAGAAGAAGATTTAACAATCTCACTAGATTATCCTTTATTGGATTTATGTAATCTTCCTATTGAACGAAAGCATTTCGATAAAATAAAGAAGGAATGGATGCAAAATTCTTTAATCTACCAAACTCAAACTATCGCAAGATATGAAAAGCAAAAACCCTTCATTCAAGCAGAGTATGCAAAGCAAAAAAAGCAAATGAGTGATAACTTATTGAAAAAAGATGCTCTATCAATTTGGGAAGATTCTAAACAAAAATTCCAAGCACCTCTTTCTGAAAAATCTGATCTTAATGTTGTTTTTGAGGTCGCTATCAACCCACGTAATTTGGATTCAGTTAGCTTTGTTCCGTTGGAAGGAGATTCGATAGGCATTGCCTATGAAAAGGTGATGAATTCAATCCGCACTAGAAAGGATCAACATCGTTTTGCCTTACGCAAAATCTATAAGGAAGAACTAGAAAAGGTTATTTTTAAAGATGTTATCATAAATAAGTCATTCAGAAAATTGCCTTTAATACCCCTGAGGGAAATTTCTCGAAAAAACCACTTAAAAAACAAACAACAAAGTTAGGAAGATGGGAAACCAGTCAAGTCATTGACTATCAAACAATGAATTCTCTCTTCAATTACTTCTACAGGACTTTCATTTTAGACCCAGCAAATCTAAAAGCTGGTGATACTACCGTTATCATCTTAATTCGGATCTGGATAGCAACGCTAGATAGAGGCGAATCCGTAAGTACCAATGATATTCTTAAAATTACATCTCTAGACATCAATTTTCAAGACAGAATCTTGACGTTAAGAAAAGAAAGTTTTCCAATTCCTCATTGGATGTTTCTCTTACTAAGATGTTATTGCTCGGAGAAAAAACAAACTCGTGCTCACCGCATCTTCAAAAGCCTTGATATCCATGGAAAGTCGCTCGAAAGAGCTTTTCATGAAGCTTCTTATACTTTATTAGGACCAGGAATTACACCTATATTGCCTGAAGCAATGACATATCTCCCTCATGGTTATCTTGAAGGCCGCATTCCTATATCAGAGCTTAACGATATGAGAAAGGTTGAGCCCTTAATCAGACCCTAGAAGCTTCTAAGACTACTTTCTGAAAGAAAAGTTAGATTGATTCTTTTTTCGCTTTTCCAATGGCTCTATTTCACCTTTTGAGAATATCGTTTAGCATTCCTTTTTACAATTCTACCCACTTAATTGATAATCAATGATTTATTGAATTAAACAAGTCTTTAATTAGGTTTTTTTGTCTAACACAAGAACCCACGTCTCGTTCCGTAAATTCGATATTCTGCTGAGATATGGTCAATTGAATTGAGTAAATAAATCATGATCACATCAAAAGGAGATTAGGTATGGCTGAGAATAAGCGAGACGAAAGCTACTGCACCATTAAGCAGATAGCTAATGACCCAACTTTTTGTTTTACAGTTCCTATGCTTAGGTATTACGTCCTTCATGCTCATCGTAATGGTCTATCCAAAGCTATACGTCGAGTAGGTCGTAAAGTTTTAATTCGCCGAGATCAGTTTATAGAGTGGCTTGAAAAACAAACACGTCGATGAACATACATCCGTATAAAACACAAAGCCCTTGGAGATCGCAACTCCAGGGCTTTTAACAAGGTAAACATTATGAATGATAATATATCAAATAAGACAGTAAAGCCAGAAAATCCTTTAGTCAAAACAGATTTCAAATTCGAAGGCTTATCTTTCGAAAGTAATAGTGATTTTGAAGTGGGTATTGAAGGAGGTATTTATGAAGGATAGCAGTCAAATTATAGATTCTCTTCAAAAGCAATCGGACGATTTAGATCGTTTTGTGCTATTCAAATTTCAAAGTTCATTAGGAAAAGGGATTAAAAATCGCATTAAGTCAAATGGATGCCTTTGGAATGATGTATTTCGCGCTTGGATAGCTCCTATTAAAGACAAAAAAGCAGTAGAATCTATTTTTCGGGAAAATAACATTAGTTACGAAATCAAAGAAATATCAGCGCCAAACAGCATAATTCCAAAAGATGCTAAAACGGCTAACCTTCAAACATGTTCAGAAATACTACTTAGAAAAATCTTTGATGAGGAAAGGGAGTTGCTTGCAGATGTCTATCAATATGATTCATCACTTCGACCGGAAGATTTTAAAAATCCACCTTCAATAGAAGAAAAAACTGAAGTGCAAATTCAATTGGAGAATGATTTTCATAGACGATTTCTTGATTTGGAAAAACAAAAAGAAAAGCAAAAATCCATCAATAATATCATTTCAGATCAAAGTGAAAAAATTTTATGTCATGATGCACCTGTAAATACCGCTAAATTTCTTATTAAAGATTCTTTCTCGCATCAAGAAGAGAGAACTATTCAATTTTGCTCAAATTCTTTTTGGTTATGGAAAGGTACTCATTATGTTGAAATTGATCCAAACAAAATTAGACAAATCACGTATAAATTTTTAGAAGATGCAAAAGTATTTAAGAATACTTGTTTAAAGAACTTTAATCCAAATCAAAATAAAGTAACTCAAATTATCGATGCTTTAAGGGCCGAGTGTTTTTTTGAGCACCATCCAGCAAATGGTACTATCTGGATTGATGGACGACAGATTCCAAATTCAAGGTACGTCATTTCCTTTCCGAACGGTATTTTTTCCATTGAGGACTGGTTAAAAGATGAGAAAATTGCCCTTATCCCTCCTACCCCTTCTCTCCTAAATACAAGTTGCTTGGATTTTAACTTTGATCCTAACGCTACCGAACCCAAAGAATGGTTGAAATTTTTGGAATCTTTATGGTCAGAAGATATAGAAAGTCAAAACGCAATTCAAGAATGGATGGGATATCTTCTTACACAGGACACAAAACATCAAAAAATTTTGTTAATAGTTGGACCTCCTAGAACAGGCAAGGGAACGATAGCTCGTATTTTAGAAACCTTACTGGGAGCTTCTAATGTAGCTGGGCCGACACTTGGCAGTCTTAATACTGAATTTGGACTTCAACCCCTTTTAAACAAAACATTAATTATTATTTCAGATATACGCTTAGAAAGCATGAAAAGTTGTAGCACAACTGTAGAAAGACTTCTAAGTATTAGTGGGGAGGATTTATTAACTATAAATCGTAAGCATCAAATTCCCGTAACAGTTCGACTCCCAGCCAAAATCATTATGATGAGTAATGAACTCCCTGATTTAACTGATTCGAGCGGAGCTCTTGCCAATCGATATCTCGTCTTAAATCTTAAAACGAGTTGGCTACATCGTGAAGATACAGGTTTATTAGAAAGGCTAAAAATGGAGCTGTCAGGAATTTTGCTATGGGCTTTAAAAGGTCTTAAGCGATTAAACGAAAATGGACATTTCATTCAACCAAAAGCTTCTCTTGAGACCATAGAAGAACTAAAAGAATTAAGTAGTCCTATTATGGTTTTTGTAGATGAAGTTTGTAACTTTGAACCAAAGGCGTGCACTTCTATCAAAAGTCTATTCATTGCATGGAACCAATGGTGCACGTCAAATGGATACAAAAAAGGTACTACACAATCTTTTGGAAAATCTTTCAAAGCCGCTTTTCCAGAAATTAAAAAAAGAAGACTATCTTTTGAAGAAGGTAAGAGAGAATGGTGCTACATAGGAATTACTCTTTAAGACTTTGTGATTCATGTCCTCGGACGTGCGCGGACATAAAGCAAAATTAAATTCATGAAATAGGAGTGGTATATGGATAAAAAAATTATGCCTCAAATAGCAAGTGAGCGCAACTTAACAGCTGAAGAAAAAAAGACTATTAGTATCTCGAAAAGAAAAAAACAAAAGCCTGAATCGATTTTTTGCTCTTCTGAGTGCGAAGACAAGGTTTTAGATATAGTTTTTGATAAAAATTTACCACATAATGATGCTGTCGATTTGTTTGAAGCACGTCTCACAAGTGCAACAGGTCATTTAGACCGCAATTTAGGCATCCGCTTACTTGTAAAAGGCACTGAAGCTCTACCTAAAGAAAACCATGTGAATATAGCGGAGTCTCTAGATGAATTTGCAAAGGCTATGCAAGTATTTTCTCCTGAAGACGAATATGAAGGTCAATTAATAGCACAATTAATAGTTCTTCATGAAAATGCATTGGAATTTTTGAATCGCGCCTCTCGTACAGACAGGATCGATTTTACAAATATTTATCTCAATGGAGCTTCTAAACTTCTAGCAAGGCATCATGAAACTTTAGATATGCTTCTTAAATATAGGAGAAAAGGAGAACAGCGTGTCTCTGTGGAACACGTTCATGTGTACAATGGGGGCAAAGCTATTGTAGGAAATGTGGACTCAGGGGGGGTAAATACAAAATTTGAGGAGGGTCCCCATGCAAAGGTGTAAAGCGAAATCAAAACGAAGTGGAAAACAGTGTAAAAACTATGCTATAAAAAATTGCGGTGTATGCCGGATGCATGGAGCAAAGGGCGGCCCAAAAACAAAAGCAGGCATTATCAAATGTACGATAATGCCTTTTAAGCATGGGTTGTACAGCAAAGAGGTACAAGAAGAAATTCGATCTTTGAAAAAGTTGATTGTGAAGTGACTTAAAATCTACTATCTTTCATAGAAAATTCTTATCACTCTTATTGCAATCAACACTAAAATCATGCAGTAAATAAAAGTCATTAAAACTTCCTGAAATAAGTCATTTTAAATAAGAAAAAATAATGGAAACTTCCCTAGTAGGCAACGAACAAGAATTAAGCATTCCCTTCTACTGCCTTGCCTTCCGAATCTATAAATATGCTTGCATTCCAATGTTCATCTGTCTCAGAGATGCTATCAAGATTATACTCCCAACCTCTAATTGGTAATACGATTTCTCTTTGATTTGTTAGCATTCTAGATGATAAATATTGAATAGCCTCGTTCAACATATCCTTAAGATTGCAGATTTCATTTTCATTATTTTCAGTGAGTGAATCTTCGTATACTTTCTCTCTTTTAACAAAAAATTTTATTGCGTCAATTAAAGCCTCTTCTTTTGTTATTCCTTTACCAACAGCTTTTCCTAATTCGTTATCTTCTAATAAAGACTTATCGAAAACGTTTGCATACACTACAATCCAGTCTTCATTCGTAACTTCATTTTTGACGCAAGCGATGCCACAGCAATCATTAAAATTTTCGATATTCCCCAACTTCATAACTATTGTCCTTATTTTTTTTTAACACCTCTATTATTCAAAATTTAATTTGTTGGTGTTTACAAATTTCATTACATCAAATGCCCCAGCTTCACCTCAGAGCATTTTGATCTGATAATGTCACAGTTTTCCATTTAATGCTACTTAAAGTCTGTCTACTTACAGTCTGTCGACTCAGATAAGGCATAAGCGTACTCTTAAATTATTTTAGGAGTGCAATGGAAGAGATCATATCAAAGCGGGATCGCGAAAAAATTAAGATTGGCTTTGGGGAGCTTGTTCGGCAAAAACGCCAAGCTCTTGGCATTTCTCAAGAAGAACTAGCCTTTAGGAGTGGTCTCCATCGAACCTATGTAGGAAGTGTAGAAAGAGGTGAAAGGAATCTATCAATTGAAAATGTTTTTATCTTAGCAAAGGCACTTGAATGCCATCCGCGCGATCTTATACCAAATCTAGCCCAAAAAAATAGTTAGTATTATTTTTTTTCAGAGGCAGATGGAATCCAAAATTGACGATGCGTTTTCTGCTGGAGGTACTATTGATTGCTTGTTACCAAGCTTATCGATATATGCAAATGAATTGTTTTCATAAACCATGCTTTTAGGCAGGACTTTTTCCTTCATGTATTTTTGATCTACCATGGTAGCGTTTTGATCCAATAGAGGTTTTAAATCAACATACAAAAGTATTCTCGTTTTCTCTATGAGATCGTCCATCCAAGAGTTTGTTCGAAAGCTGTTTGACACTAAACGAATAGCTAAATACTCTAGATAAGATTTTAAAGTTATTGGATAAAGTTTTTGCTTCAAATTTTTTGCGATTTTTTCCCATATATTTTTTTCAAATTCCGCTAGATATTCAACAGATTGTTCTGCTCCAAATTCCAATCCATCGAATAAAGTTATTACAGTATGATATGTGATTGAACTGTTTTCAATGAAAGATAGGCTTTCAAAAGCTTTAGAAAGAGAATTGGCAAATATAGAGTTCACTATCGAAGGATGACTATCTCCAGCATCAAAAAAAATATCTTTTTCTTTAATCGCTTTGTATTTAGTTAAAAAATGCGCGATTAGATGTAATCCCATACGCTCTTCAATCAAAACGTGAGTTACATTGATTCCTTGTTTTTCATGGGCACCGATTTTAAGACATAAATTTCGGAATAATTCATTGAGATTTCGTAAACCATTCTTAATCAAGTGAGAGTGAATGCTAAATGATTTTTTATAGTTCTCAATAAGCTTCTCTAGCACCTCAATAAATACTTTAACTCTAATAGATTTAAATTCTTCTTTGTCTATATAGCCAAGTTGATAGTCATTCAATAAATCAAAATTTTCTAATATATTTGGGAAATCAAATACCTTATAAATACAGCTAGAAAGCGATAACCCACTCAACTCTAGGTGTCGATATAAAAAAGATTGATCATCCAGTAATAGTTTTTGAGTAATTTTAGGCATGCAAACAATCAAATCGCTTGCATTCAGTTTGTATTTTTCGAGGCATTCAAAAAAGAAAATAAGAGCATCGAGTCTTTTTGTAGTTAGTATCTCAACAATATTCTCCTCACTCAAAACTTCATTTGTCATAAATCTTGCTGATTCTGAAGTTATTTTGTCGTCACTCTTAATAGATATGCAAACGGCTTCAAAATTAATCATAAATAAATTGAATGCAGCTTGAATGCTATCTTCTGAACCTTTTGAAATTTCTCTAACTAATTCTTTATGAAAGGCATCTTTGATTGAAGGTTTATAAATTTTGTTTTTGAGTGAGAGTACTAACATAGAAGCAGGAGAAGCTATAAACATTAGATAAGCAAAAATATCATAATATACTGGGTTTCTAGTTAAAAGTTTAAATCCACCTCCAAGAATTAAAGCCTTAACTAACATTATAAATAATCCTACTCCACTAAAAATCCAAATCAATTTTTCCTGTATACCCCCTCTTATTCTTAAAACAAGTGCCCAAAGTGTAGTGCGGAATTGATATACTAAACCAATAAGACCAGCGGCTGCTAAGGCTCCGCCTAAATCCAAAAAATTTTGAAATTCCGCCGGTGACTCAGCATAATTATGATAGACTATATCAAGCATTGAAATATTTTTAATTTTTTGAGTTAATGATTAGAATTTTTTTCCTAGAATTTGGTCGCACGAAAAACATTAGTCTTTGATAGAAATGGATAAAGCAATTTCTTTGTCATAAAGAAGTTTGATTCCTTCACAAAAAAGAGCGGATTTGTCCGTTTTTTTACGGTCTCGCAATCGCTTTATAAATAGCTCATTCAAAAGGCTTTCTTCTTCTTCAGTCATATAAACAGTCGTTCGTGCTTTTTTAGGTACAGTATCTTTTGTCTGCATAGTCGTTACCTCTGAATTCTTAAATTTTGAATGACTATCATCAATATTCAAAAAAAAGTCAAATCATTAAAGCATTAAGTCATTTAGACTCCTTGACTTTTAACCTTTTCTTTCTTAAACTACTCATTCCTTTTTAAGGAGTTATGGAATGATCAGGATTTTAATAACCTATTTTCTAATGTTTATCCCCTTCTATCTTGTATCTGCTGAAGTTAATATAGTTTCCGCGAATATCGAATGTGAGACTAATCAAGAAGAACTATTGGGAAATAATGCGATAGAAAATCTTCGAGCATTAACTACTGTTTATGCTGGGTTGACCGCGGATGAAAAAGAAGATTTTTTATCAGAGTTAGGACTAACAGAGGAAGTTTTTAAAAGTCTTGGGGCCTGGTCCAGACTAGACTGGAAAACCAAAGGAAAACACCCATTGCCGTTATCGAATTCAACAATATCAATTCCAAGTGGTTATGCTCTTGTTACTGGAAGAGATGCTGTCGCGGTTTATACAATTGAGGGAGAACCCGCTAATGAATGCTTAGAAGCATTCGTTTGTGAGAGTGATAATTTCGATAACTCCGTGGTCTTTCAAAACATTAAAACAGGTTATATTTCGATTGATGACTGGAAGGAAATAAATCCTAAAGAGCTTCTTGAAGGAATTATACAAAATACAGAAGAAGATAATAAAGAACGTAGAAAACGAGGATCGGCTGAATTACACGTTATAGGTTGGATTCAAGAGCCAACTTTAGACCAGCATACAAACACAGTTTATTGGGCGATTGAAGCTGATTCTGGAGATGATGAAAATCTTGTAAATTCGGTAGCAATTAGACTTGGGCGAGAAGGTTACGAAAAGATCACATGGATAACTTCTCGATCTTCTTATGTTCCTTTTGGTGGTCACTTAGATACGATGCTCCGCGCACATAGTTTTGATCCAGGATATCGTTATAATGATTTTAGAACTGGTGACAAGCTGGCAGGCTATGGTATTGCCACTTTAGTCGCTGCTACTGTCGGGGGAAAAGTGGTGAAAGCCGGAGGTATTGCGGTACTTCTCAAAAAATTTGGCGGTTTGCTTTTTGCAGGTATTGCTGCAGTTTTCTACAAATTTAAAAATCTTTTTAGACGAAATAAGGATGCTTCATGAACGAGGTAATAATATTAATTGGATGCATTTTAGCTGTTGTTTGGATTGCATGGATTGCTGTAAAAAAAATCGTTTACGGTCTTTTTTATGCAGCTACGAAAGCCATTGAAAATGCAAAAAGGAAAGACCATGAATAGTGAACCTCAAGGATTTGAAATAAATACACCTACACAACAAAAGAAATATTGGTCGGGAAATCTTAGGATCGTTTCTGATCTTATGTGGTGTATTTTAATATCTTTGCTGCTTATGTGGTCAAGCCAATCTCATCATGCCAGTCAACCATCGACAATCCCTAATTCTTCTCAAATAGGGCAATATATAGAAGAGTCAAGTCAATCTGGAGATTATTTAAAACCTCGCAGTTCTGCTGAGGAAATTTCCCATCAAATTTCTTCCCTTGTTGGAAGGGTCGTAGGATGTTTTTTTATTTTCTTCTTTTGGTCTTGGAATCGAGAACATCTTAAGTGCAGGTCAGCAAGAATAACTATTCATTTTCTTTGCTGGACTATGTTTACCATCGCTCTCATTACTCTGGCTTTTTTGGGCTTGTATTTTCCTAGATCACTAAGAGAGTATACTGGCTGGTATGTCTTAATCCTAACGATTGTTTGGAGTGCCTTCATTATAAGAAAATATAAAGCGATAATGTGGCCAAATACAAAGCAAGTTAACTTAAAATGAACAACAAAGATCTTAATTTTAAAGAACGTATCCCTTATGAAGTAGACTTTCAATATCTTAATACTCAAGTCGATTTCTTCCTAACAACTCCTGATGCAGAAAATAGGAAAGAACAGTTTTACAACATAATCGAATTTTTTAAGGACAAAAAATTTGTAGACCCTTCAGATGCATCCTTCATGAGGTCATTTCGAGTCAAATGTGAGAATTTTCAATATACCGTTGAATGCAATAACCTTATTGCTCGCCAAATTCTATCTGTACTACTCAATCTACAAGATAAAGGGGAAGCTATTTACCACTCATGGTATTTGTATGATTACGATAGATGTAATGAAATGCCGCAGTTTATCCATAGCTTTTTTATTGCGGGCTCTCATAGAATCGTTTTAGAAAATGTAAGAATTTCCTCATCTTGGATGGACGAGTGTGATTCAAATGTTTTGATTGAATCATCTGTAGCTAATTGTCCGGATTCATCTCTCCCTCTTTGGTCTAATATGGAAGCGGATTTGAAAGCAGAGACCACGTGGTATTATCAGAAATTTTACCAAGAGACAATATTTGGCCAACTCCAGTCTCTTAAGAAAAAGCCTAAATCAAAAAAAATGCTGATTCCTATAGCAAATCAACATCCATCTGATGATCATGCCTCCTTACTCTGTTCAATTGATAAAAGTCTTAAATGGCTTATTTGTATAACAGTAATCCTCTTGTTAAAAATATTTTTCTAAAGCTTTGTTTGAATCACGACACATCTGTGGCATACAAAAGCCCTATTGCATTCGCAAATCTCAATACATCAATTAAATTCTTAGAAGATAAGTTATCATTGCTATAAGAAAACTATGGCTCTCTACCACTCAGGGATTGCTTCTCAAACCCATGAAGACAAAAATAGATTTGAGAAGCAGCTTGAAAAGATTATTAAACGATATTGGCTAATAAATATGACATTTGCAGCCGACATGCTTGTGATTGAACAAGAATTCTGTACTATTTAGCTCATGTCAGGACTGCTCAGTCATTTTGTCAGCTTGCTTGGCCAACCCCAAAACATGATGAACCATGAAAGCATCAATCAACGACAAAGCGTAATTCTTGCTGATTGGTATCATTTCATTGGTTAACATATTATCAACATAATCTTCAGCATTCCAAAGCTTAAGAGTTATTCCCGGATTGCTAGGGATCATCCGCCATAGGACGGCTTCAAAAACGCGGTTTGCTGATTCGATAAATTCTGCACGATCCTGCTCGCTTAAAGGAAGGGATATGATTTGTATATCCTCTTTAGGCTTGGATACCAATTGAGATTTTTTGTTTTTTTCTATTCCAAAAGTTACTTTATAATCGTGCTTATATGCCGACAACCTTGCTTCAGCGTCAAAATTTATTCCATAATCATGCTCAATCTCGGAAATGTATTTTTTCCAATGTTGAACAGGAATTTTATCTTTGTTATCGAAAAGCAATTTTGCAAGTTCTAGCTCTGGTGTAGAAGCCTTTAATAAATCTCCCCATTTACCAAATCCAGCCATACAGGCAATAATATGTTGAGCTTTCATTAAGCTAAAACCATTCTCGCTGTAGTGATAGTCTGTGAGAATGTCATTGAAGGAAGGTGTTTTGGTTTTATAATCTCTGAAAAGATTTTTTGCTTGCCGTTTGAAATATGCAATCTGTGACATGATATATCCTTGTTATGACCAAGCTTATCATCCAGATATTTCGCGTTCGTAAGCTATGACTAGATAATAAGCTTGGTATAAGGTTATATCTTTTATTGGTTGATGAAATCTTTGCACGAACGAGCAGGCTAACCAACAAGCACAGTCACATCATAGCGTCAGATATTGCTTAAAAGCAATTTAAATTCATTAAAGTACCGGATTTTTCACAAATAACTAAAGAATGCAATGAATAAGACATTTCATGGCACATGTGTGGCACACAAACACCCTATTTGCATTCGCAAATCTCAACACATATCAATTGAACTTTTGGCAGCTATCATGTTATAGTATTGTCGTGAGCAGTGAATAACTGCTGTGAAGTGAGGGAACTCTGCGGACTCATAACCCGCTGGTCGCTGGTTCAAGTCCAGCTTGCCCCACTTTTTCCTTTTCGGCTTAACATGTTAGTTTAGAGTCACTTTAGTGGCTGTTTTGCTGTTAAATTTCAGCAAACCAAAACCCTTAAATTTTCCTTATGGGGCAAATTTGGGCCACTGGCAAACAACAAGAGCCGACAATTCACAATAACGTCAATGGCGACAACTAATCCAACAAAAAGGATTAGACTGTGCAAGGCATCGAAAAGCGCATCAATAAAGACGGCTCTTTTACCTATCGAGCCAGAATTCGTATCAAAGGCAACCCTTCAGCAAGCGAATCATTCACTTCCCTAGCTTTTGCCAAAAAATGGAAGCGCGATACCGAGTCAGCCATTGAGCATGGACGCTTTCAATTTTCCTCTTTAGCTAAAAAGCATAAATTGGCAGAATTGATCGACCGTTACATTGAAAGCATACTGTCAACCAAGCCCAAAAACGCAAGAAATGTGAAGCAACATCTATTGTGGTGAAAGTGCGAGCTTGGCCATTGCTAGCCTTTCGCATGCCTTTTCAATTGCCATTAAGGAATGGAATTGGATGGATGAAAATCCGGTTTGCAAAATCAATAAGCCTAAGTTGCCACAAGGACGTAGTCATTTCCTAGATGAATTTGAAAAGAATACTTAAAGTGTGTAAGCTAAGTGATTCGACTTATCTTTTTGTAATTGTCGTATTAGCTCTCTCTACAGGGATGCGAAAAGGGCGAAATATTAAATCTAAAATGGAAGATATCGATTTTCAAAGAAATTTAATTATTATTCAAACGACCAAAAATGGAGCGGTAAGGATGGCTCTTTTGGTAGGCTTGTCATACGAACTCTTAAAAAATCTCGATTCAAATGGGAAAAGTAATCTTGTTTTTCCATCAATAGGGTAATCCTAGCTTATTACCGGCATGAACGAATCGTACAAGATATTGTAGAGTATGGCCAAGCGTTGCTTTTGACATCCGGCGGAGGAGAAGACAGGCTAGAAATGTATAAAGACTTTATGGACATGTTTGAAGCAAATGGAGTGGTAGATATAGTATTCAAAACGGATGAGGAATTAGCTTTAGGGGTGGAAAAAAATGGATAATCTCGCTGATTTGTATCGTTGAAAGCTCAATCTTTCTAATGCTGTTTTTACATATATCGATCATGAAGATGCCGGGTGGCTGCAGTGTTTAAAATCTCGCAGCCTGGAAGGCCCAATCTGATTTTAAAAGTTTGTTCCCGAAAAGAAGACTTTTTAAGAGGGTCATACTTCTTAAGCTATTTTGTAAACAAGATTCCTGTGCCGAAGATCATCCAACTCATAGAACCTGAAATAGGACTGGATGCGGCTGTTTTGATGGAATGCGTACAGGGCGATCTTCTTAAATCAGAAGCCATCACTAAAGATCTGGCCCAGGTAGTCGGCTCGCTCCTCGCCAGCATCCATCTGGAGCATGCGGAAGGCTGTGGAGACCTGACAGATCGACTAGTTTGAGCGATGATCCTCGAATCCCTTTTACAATGAAATTCGAAGAAGGTCTTGAAGAATGCAAAGACCATCTTCCTGAAAGCCTGCTCGAAGTATGTAGAAAACACTTTGATAAAGACATCAATCTTCTTGCGTTGGCTGATGGTTCTTGTGTTATACACCGCGATTTTCGCCCGGGCAATCTCATCGCTTCTAATGGGAAAATGCCAGGGATTATCGACTGGTCCTCCGGTAGAGGAGGGGTCGCCGAAGATGATTTTTGTCCTTTGGAATTAGGTGAGTGGCCTGCAGCTTATAAAACCTCCTTCATAGAAGGATACGCATCTATCCGAAAAGTTCCTGATTATAAGCAGATAATGCCACTTTTACGCTTAAATAGAGCGGTTGCTGCAGTTGGCTTCACAGTCAAAAGAGGAACTTGGAAATCTAAAAATTCAAAGCTTTATCAATTTAATCTCCGCTATCTCGAATCTCTTGCAGCAGGAAAAGGAGTGTGACATTTGCCCCAAGGAATTTCAAAGCCGCATTACTCGTTACTAATGCCTAATTGAGGATAATAGAGTCTATGGAATCAAAATTGCCCATTTCAAAAGAAAAACTTACTTTCAGAGAAGTATGGATCGGGGGGGGGATCTAAACAAGAATTACTCCAAAATTTGAAGGATAATAAAATAGAGATAAATGAATATGGATTGCAGATTATTAATCACAAGGGTTTTATAATTAATCCCACTAAAGAGAAATTACAGACAGTTGAAATTTCCCTTGCTGATTTAGGATTCTTAAATGGAGCTACCACTCAAGAAGTTTATCAACGAGCTCAACAATTCGGTCTTAACCTTTGTCCGTCTGAACTCGCAGTTCATATGCGTTTACAATATATTGATTTTAGCCAACAAATTGATCCAATTGTCGGCCACTGGCAAAATATCGCCATGAAAGAACTTTCTGATGATCTTGATTTTCCAAGAGGATTCTATCTGCGTCGACGAGAAGATGGATTCTGGATACGTGGATATAGATCAAGCCCCGAGCATTTATGGAGTTCCAGTGATCGGTTTGTTTTCATGTGCTGATAACACATTATAAACCATACTCTTCATTGAGTTTCTAATATATGTTGTTCAAAACATGCAGGTTAAATGATTTATTTTAATGATTAGGTATACTGAAATCACAAATTGTCGGCAAAAAGCTAACCAAAAGTGAAAATGATGTACTAGATTGTTACCATAAGATCATTTTTCATTGGTAACAAGTAAACAGACTAGGATGCATAAAATGAATTTTTTGACTAATCTCCAAAAAATTAATCTGGTTACGCTTCTGGGGGCAAATGGAGCCCCTCTTTCATTTGATCAGGTACTGATAAATTTAGCAGTGCTTTGATGCATGCGCCTCTACAGCCACTCGTTCAAACGCTTGCGGAAATTAGTAGCATTCTTTATGAAGAGCCTTCAGATGAAGTAGAAAGAAATTTACGCGAAAAATTTTGTTCTGATCATGCTATTGCATGTGTTTGCCCGGAAGATAGTGCAGGAATTGTCCATTTCTTATTCCATTATTGGCAATCCTTGGTCTACTACCCCCCAATCCTATCTTTTCATTGAAGTGGTCGCGAATAGGACGCTGAGCCAGGTACTTTTATAAGATTAACTATCCTGACAAATTCTCTTTGGAGTCCTAGTTGAGTACGACTTTGAATTGCAATGCTTTTTCGAGATATGATCAAAAGTTGTGTATGAGGTGAAAAAAAGAGAGCGCATCCTTAAAATGTTTTTTACGACAAAAACTAAATGGGAGTGCGCTCATGGAAGATTTTCGCTTTTCTTCAGAAAAAATGCCATCAACAAATGAACAAAATAATCCTCTCGAAATTTCGCTTTTTTATGGATATGTTTCTCGCCATATGCTTAGAAAACTTCTATTTTATGAGCAAGACCCAACTTCCTTAAATGAACCGCTTAAATATTGAAGTTGATTTAATCTCTTTAAATAAATGTTTAAACAACTATTGATGGTTATATTTATACGTGGTACAATCTTTTTTAAACTTTTTTAATATTAAAAGGACGTAAACAATGCCTTGTTTTAAAATTATTAAGGATCCTAGTGAAATTACACTTGATAATAAGTGGATTGTTTCCACAAAATTTGAGAGCAAAGATAGGCTTGTTGACTACAAGGGACGTCAATATCGGATCATTGAAAAAAGAGAACGAACTTTCTCAACTCCAGAGCGTATAGGAAGAGGTTCCCTCGGGACCTTAGCTGTTGTTTGCACCTTATGTCTAGCTCTATTCTCAAAGTCTGTGAGAAATCTATTCACAAAGCCTAAAACAAATGTGCGCTTTGGTATTCTTGAAGAGCAAGCTAAATTTAAAGTCGAAGAAAAGCAAACTAAATTTAAAGTTGAACAGGGTAAACTTGTTTACATAAAGCCGGAGCTTCTTTTTGGTGGAACTAAAATTTCGGGAGAACAGGAGTTGAATTTTGCCCTTGTTAAGACGGGTGGCAAACAAGAATTGGTTGCTGTCACAGGTGATGGTAAGGAATACAGAACATACGAAGGCTCAGCTTTTGAAGCGCTTTTAAAGTTAGCTCAAGATAAAAATCCCATCATGCATCGGCACTTTGGATCACCTATTGGTTATTTCTTAAAACATCCAAATAATTCAATTATCAATGAAGCGGAATTTTTAGAATTTATTTTAGAAAAAGATCAGACAGGGACCCCTAGAATTTGTACTTTAAATTCTGATAGCACCTTAGAAGTGCTAAATATCATTAAAGAAAAGAACATCCCAATAAATTTAAACGATAAGACTTCAGAAGGTGAGACTTTATTTACTTTATGGGCTGGAAAAGGTGATCCAGAAATTACAGAATTAATGCTTGAATTAGATTCTTCTGTAATTGAACAAACCCGGGGACAAATAAAGTCGGCATTTGTGGAAGCAGCTTTAAATGCGTCTAAAGAAGAAGCAGATATTCTAATAAGTGCGATGGATAAGAAAAATATTATCCTATCTCCCGAAGAAGAATGGATCAAAAGAGCTTTCAAAAATGACTGCGAGTTTTCTGAAGAAGCATTTACTCAACTGGATCAAGAATTAAAAATAAAAGTTTTCTTCGTGGCGAATGCGTTTGCTAACGAAGATATAGTCAAAAAACTAAAGCCTCTTGGAATGGGTGAAGCACCGCTGTTTTGGCCTGGTCCCCATATCCTTGCCCGTAATATGGATATAATTACGGCAAGGAATGTAATAGATGGCTTTCTTAAAGGATTGAGAAAAGATGGCTTACTACTTACAGCAGAGGAGTTTAGTAAATTAGATAAAAACAAATACATTAGCAAAATAGATCAAATTGGGCGCATTCAAGGAAAAAATTTCATAGAAAAACTCATTAAAGAGAATGGATTAAAACATATTAAAGTTCCTAGAAAAATTGTTGTTGTCAATGAAGGTCTTCAAAATATTTCATTCCATATTGTTAATAGTTTAGAACTTATACCAAAAAGGGATCAGTTAACGATATACGCTGAATGTGTCAAATCTGTTGATCGAAAAATATCATTAGAAGAAGCAATTGAGTTTATGATTATCCTGGAAAAAACAGGTTATAAGGACTTTTATGGAGAGAACTTCTTTTTGGCTGAAGATGGCATTTACTTTATCGATACTGAATATAAGGACTTTTCTCCAAGGCAACCTCAATTTAGCTTTATTAAAGCTATAACAAATACAAATTTAATGGACCCTAAAGATGCTGAAACATTCTTAGCTGAATATCAAAAACGCAAAGAAGCTTATGATAAAGAAAAAGAATTACGTAGAGCTCAGTTGAAGGAGTACCGTTTGGCTTTTAAAAACCCGTATAAAAGGTTAGCCACAGGATATTCGAATTCGGGACATGAGTTTGCTTTTCAATTAAATTCATTATTGACGTAATGAAACTTCGTAGGAGAAAGTGATTATGGCGTCATTGAATTAAATCAAAAAGCCTATGAACGATTAATTTGCTTTAAAAAATTCGAAATCATTCCGCATGCAACGCATCTTTTTGAAGAATCTGGTTGCCTAGAAGGGGTTGCAAGACTTGCTAAGGAATGGTTTAATGAGCATCTTATATCGGCGGGTCGGCTAATGAGAATTGCATTAATGGGGGGATGTAATGCTTGGCCGCTTAATCAATGGGTGCTGAAGCATAGCGATCCAGCTTATCCGTGGAGAAATACTCTATCTATTTTACAAAATGTTGACTTACGCATTTGTAATTTGGAATGTGTCCTTTCTGATATTGGCAATCCTTGGTCTACTACCCCCAATCTGATCTTCTCATTGAAGTGGTCGCGAATAGGACGCTGAGCCAGGTACTTTTATAAGATTAACTATCCTGACAAAGTCTCTTTGGAGTCCTAGTTGAGTACGACTTTGAATTGCAATGCTTTTTCCTAGCCCTAAAATGCATCTTCCTAGATATAGATTACGAATCCCATTTAGTAAGTCATTCAAATTTAAATCAAGACCAAGTAAAGGACAAACGTTTTTAGCAAATTCTTGATTAAATAGATGAGCACAGTTTTGGATCAGCTCAATGGGCGTTGATGACTCTCTTTGACTTGTTGATAGAACGACTCTTCCAGTTAACGAATAAAATTTTATCATTTCATTTCCATCTAATTTGGCATCCGATGTAGCATCGAGGGCATTAGTTGGTTGATCTTTTAGAGGAGGTAACTTTTCAGTTTCTGAGTGTGTTGTTGAGGATTGAATTTTAGCAAAAATTTCAGAGAGATCCTGAATAATGCCTAGCGCAACAGATAACTTAATTGATTTTTCTTCCCCTTGGAAATATGTACAAAGCCGATTTTCAAAAAAATCAATATCGAGACTAGCAATAATTTCGTCTGATTGCCCTCTTTTTTGCACAGATATATTCCGAGGGAGGGTTTCTAAAAAAAATTCGGTCTAAGTCATTAAAAAATTTACGTACTTGATCGGTGGTGGCGATGGCTTCTGAAAACATTTGAGTAGCACGGAGATAATCTGTTGCTGAACTTGTAATAATTGGAGCAACCTCAGGATTCTGAAGCTTATGGCCTAATGGCAACATTTTCACGTCCTAAATTTTAATATTTATAGTTAATCTATTCAGCCCATATCTTTTGCAAAGTAACAGCAAAAAGAAAATCCAACTAACAGTTTGAACGAATTAGAAAAACCTTTGCATATTATGCTTACTTATCAGTGCTCCGCATTCTTTTGCGGTGCACTCACGATACAACGAGATACTACCATATCGTTACAATCCACTAAAAACAAGTAGTTTTTTCTTAAATGCTTTATCCCAGCTCAAGGAATGTACAGAATTTTATGTAAATAAATTTTGAATAATGGGATGTTTGTATCTTCCGATTCAAGAGCAATTGAAGTACGACAGAGGGAGCGGGTCTGAGCTTCGAGTCTATGACGAATTGAAGCAAGTAGAAGATATGAGAGTGATTAAAATTTAAAAAGGGAGGGATAAGGATGGAAAAATTGGTTCAGATAAAACATTTACATGTGGTTTTAGAAGGAATGCTTAAAATTCCACAATCTGCTCAAGGAATTGTGCTCTTTGCTCATGGAAGTGGTAGTAGCCGATTATCGCCACGGAATAATTTTGTAGCCGATATTTTAAATGATGCGGGATTGGCCACATTACTCATTGACCTACTTTCAGAACAAGAAGACGAAATTTATCAAACAAGATTTGACATCGATCTTTTGACTGAGCGATTAAATATTGTGATTCAATGGTTAAAAAAACAATCCGCTACACAAAATCTTGGCTTAGGAATTTTTGGATCCAGTACGGGAGCTGCAGCTGCACTGCGATCGGCTTCAGAAATGGGGAAGGAAATAAAGGCTGTTGTTTCGCGAGGTGGACGTCCGGATTTAGCTATAGATATATTAGACAAGGTAACTGCTCCGACTCTATTTATCGTAGGAGGAAGTGATTATGGCGTCATTGAATTAAATCAAAAAGCCTATGAACGATTAATTTGCTTAAAAAAATTCGAAATCATCCCGCATGCAACGCATCTTTTTGAAGAACCTGGTTGCCTAGAAGAGGTTGCAAGACTTGCTAAGGAAT
This sequence comes from Parachlamydia acanthamoebae, assembly GCF_000875975.1. NCBI lineage: Bacteria > Pseudomonadati > Chlamydiota > Chlamydiia > Parachlamydiales > Parachlamydiaceae > Parachlamydia > Parachlamydia acanthamoebae. The sequence goes on from NZ_BAWW01000001.1 coordinate 22,527, forward strand.
GGTTTAATGAGCATCTAATATCGAAAAAGCGTGTAGGCTAATGAGAATTGCATTAATGGGGGATGTAATGCTAGGCCGCTTGGTCAATAGGGTGCTGAAGCATCGCGATCCAGCTTATCCGTGGGGAAATACTCTATCTATTTTACAAAATGCAGACTTACGCATTTGTAATTTGGAATGCGTTCTTTCTGATATTGGCAATCCTTGGTCTACTACCCCCAAAGTGTTTCATTTTCGCTCAGATGAAAAAAACATCAAAACGCTTCAAGTTGCTAACATCAATATTGCCTCTATCGCTAATAACCATGTCCTCGACTATGAATATGAAGCTTTGCAGCGCATGCTAAATATTCTAGATGAACAAGGAATTCTCCATACCGGGTCAGGGAAAAACTTATCAGAAGCAGCAAAAGCGATATTTTGTCAAATAAAGGGTCAAAAAATTGCTTTAATTGCATTTACTGATAATGAGCCTGACTGGGCTGCACAGGAAAATAAACCAGGCATCTTTTATGTGCCAACAGACATACATGATAGAAGAATGCAAAATCTTTTGAGGTATATTGAAGATGTGCGGAAAGAAGCGGATTTTTTAATTATGTCAGCACATTGGGGTTCTAATTGGGGATATTATCCACCTCGAGAGCATGCATTAATTGGACATGCAATGATAGACGTTGGCGCCGATCTTATTTTTGGTCACTCCGGTCATGTTTTTAGAGGGATTGAAATTTATAAAAACAGGCCCATCATTTATTCTGCGGGGGATTTTATCGATGATTATGCTGTAGATGAAATAGAAAAGAATGACGAGTCTTTTATTTTTGTCCTAGAAAAAGAGCGAGATTCCAGCTTAAGGCTTTATCTTTATCCGATTTGTATTGATCAATTCCAAGCCAATTTAGCTTCTCTTAACCGACAAGAAGCTATTTTGTCACAGATGAAAAATTTATGCAAAGATTTAGGGTCGGACTTCAAATGTTTTTCTAATTATGGTTTTATAGAAATATATAATAAGCAGAAGAAATAATAGTCATTCGTTCTGTATTGGTGACAACTGTGATTCTCCGTCTTTATTTATTCAACGAGAGATGTCCTAAAGATCGGATCGAAATTTAAATAAGGTGCCTTGATAAAGAGCACGTGAAATATCAAATACTATTATTCAAATAAATTACGAGAAAAATTCCAATTAACAAAACAGATAATGTAAGCATGATATCAAGCAACATGGATGGCCTGTATGCCTCATCCTCTATTTGTTTCTCTACCTTTTTATATTTGATAAATGCAAGTAGGCATATCAGCACACCAAGAGCTACGAGAAAAACTCCAAAAATGGAAGAGTATCCTTGAAGGAAAAGAGATGCATTTGGGATTGTTGAGGAATGCGAAGTTCCTAGCAAAAGGGCAATTTGCTTTATAAATAGAGCAAATTTTTCAACAACAAAACCAAATGCCATGATACCGATACTTGTCCTTATCCATGCTAGAAATGTTCTCTCATTCGCCATATGATCTTTGGCATAGGAATTCCTGCTCGATTTTTGATCTTCATTTATATGACTCATTTGCGATTACTCCGACTTCATTGAAAATTTATATCTAGGCTTACGCTATCTTTCCATCATCGATTTTGAGATTTATTCTGGAGATACGATCTTAGTGGTGTTCTGAGCAAAGACTAGCGTTGTAATACGATCAATTCCCACAAGCGCACCAGTCATTACAGCAGCTTGATTCTGTTTGCTCATTGAGTTACCTTCGCTATTAAGTTCATTTGTAAAGTTGTTGAAATTCTTCTTCCGAAAGCTCAATTTTGAAGGCTTCAAGGTTTTCGAGAAGGTGTGGAATCGATTTTGTCCCAGGGATAAGTAAAATATTATCGGATCGTTTTAATAGCCACGCTAAGGCTATTTGGGCTGTGCTTGCCTGATGAGCCTTTGCAATTTGATGGATGGCACCAGAAAATTTGCTAGGGCCGGATCCCAATGGAAACCAAGGAATAAAAGCTATGCGATGTTTGTGCGTATAGTCGACGACGGCGTCCCACTGCAGATCTTCTAAGTTGTAAAGATTCTGAACCGAAACGATAGGGACTATCTTTTGTGCTCTTTCGATCTGTTCTATAGATACTTCAGATAGTCCAACATGTTTGATCTTTCCTGCCTTCACGGCATCTAAGACTGGGCTTAAGGTTTCCTCTAGGGGGATTGTGGTATCAACTCGATGCAGTTGCCAAAGATCAATTGAGTCGACACGAAGTCTTTTTAGACTTCCTTCAATCGCCTTGCGAATGTAGTCAGGGTGCCCATTGACCTTCCATTGGTCTGGACCTGGCCTTTCAAAACCACCTTTGGTCGCGATCACAAGTTTTTTCTCTCGATAAGGAAAAAGTGCGTCTGCTATCAGCGTTTCATTTGTGTGAGGGCCGTAAGAGTCAGCAGTATCGATGAAATTGATGCCCTGAGCAACTACTGTCTTCAAAAGTTCAATAGCACCAGCTCGATCGATGGCTTCGCCGAAAACGCCTGGCCCCGTGAGCTGCATTGCTCCATATCCTAGGCGATTGATCGCTGTCTGATCCGCGAGCTTAAATGTCTTTTTCATATCTAATATCCTTTGGCTGCCAAAATGATGTGTTAAGACGTGATAGTTTTATTTATCGCTAAAATGAGATATCTAAACTCAACAGGGCCTGCGTAACGATCATCATTGATGAAGAGGGTTGGGGTGCCATTGACTCCACTTTTAACACCGCCAATAAAATCTTTTTGAATTTTCTGGTCAAAAGTGTTTGGCCCGTCTTTTAGTTTTGTAGAGGATAAATCTAAAGAATCCGCTAATTCGACTAATCGTTCTAGACTTAAGTTAGCTTGACTCTCATAAATAAGATCATGCATTTTCCAGAACTTTCCTTCCGATCCTGCATACTCAGTCAATTCTGCTGCAGGCTTAGCTAATGGGTGGATTTCTGTTAAAGGAAAGTTTCGAAAAACAAATCTAAGTTTAAGTCCGAAGTGTTCTTGGATTTGTTTGATAATCAGGTATGCATGCCCGCAGAATGGACATTGATAGTCGCCGTATTCTACCAAGGTAATCTCGGCATTTTGTTGGCCCTGCACATGATCATCGTTGGAAACTGGGTCTTTTAGCATCGACATACCATTTTATTTGGGGAGTTTTTCAAGAGCTTCTAGGATTCCATCTGCGCCAGGATTTTCTGCTATTTGTGAAAGATAGCTCCAAGCGATAACTCCATTTTTATCTATCACAAATAATGCACGTTCACAAATTCCTTCTTTATCGCGATATACTCCATATTTTTTCGAGACTTCTCCTCTTGGATTAAAATCGGAAAGTAAAGAGAAGTGTAAATTTCGCGACTGTGCAAAAGCTATGTGGCACCATAATCCATCAACAGAAATACCTAAAAGTTCGGCATCAAATTTCTTAAACTCAGGCAGAATTTGATTAAATATGGCTAGCTCATCTCCACAAACAGGGCTCCAATCGGCTGGATAGAAGGCGATAATCACTGGCTTTCCCCTGAGTTCGCTCAAAGTAAGCTTTTGGTCTGGAGTAACATAGAGAGTAAAATCCGGAGCTACAGTTCCAGAGGCAAGAATCTTACCCATAATTTATCTCCTATGTCAAAATTGTGGATCAAGGTTTCATCCAGAAGTAGCATTAAAAAATATTTTAATCAAATTTTTTTGCTGTTTTAGAAGGGTGACTCTTGCTCAAAGATGAGTAAATAACGATCGATTACAGCTGCCTAATTCTAGAGAGAGATATTCTTCCTATTCACTCCTTTTTCTGGCATGTGAGGATTTAACTCAAAGGGAGCCATTATTTCCCAATTTTGACATGGGTAAAGGAGTGCAATCGCTTTATTGAGGCGTGTATCAGCTAAGATAATAAAATCTGATTCCGTTTTAAACGAAATGTCATCTTTGAGAGGAAAAATTATTGACGGGTGTGAACACAATCGATATGAATCAAAAAAAGATGTGTAGTCCACTAACACCAGTTTCTCTCTGAAATAATGAACTTTCTTCCGAAATGACAAAGCGCTACAACATCCGATGCGATTTAAATATGGAGGAAGAATGAAAAAAGAAATAGGTATCCACAGATTAGCATTTACATTAGCTATAGGTATTTTATCACTTATTTATACTTCTGGCTTGGCAGCGGATAAACAAACTGAAAACAAAAAACCTAATATCCTAGTGATAATGGGCGATGATGTAGGTTGGTTTAACATTGGTGCTTACCATCGGGGCATCATGTCAGGCAAGACCCCGAATCTCGATAAGCTTGCCAGCGAGGGTATGCTATTCACTGACTATTATGCTGAGGCTAGCTGTACAGCAGGTCGCGCGAATTTTATCACAGGACAGCTCCCAATACGTACAGGTTTGACTACAGTGGGCCAGGCTGGAGCAGACGTTGGTATGCCGGCTCAGGCATGTACAATCGCCACCGCACTCAAAGCGTTGGGTTATGCCACTGGTCAATTCGGGAAGAATCACCTCGGCGACTTGAATAAGTTTCTGCCGACGGTTCATGGTTTTGATGAATACTTTGGTTATCTATATCACCTTGATGCAATGTCGGATCCCTATTGGTTTGATTATCCTCAGGATTGGATAGACAAAACTGGTCCACGCAATTTGGTGCATAGTTGGGCAACAGATGTTGATGATCCGACTGAGCAACCTCGCTGGGGCAGAATTGGTAAACAGAAAATCGTAGACGAGGGGCCATTAGCACCGTTTCCCGATATGAAGAATATGCAAAATTGGCAGGTAGGCCGCAAGGCTAAATACGACATGGAAACTTTTGATGATGTGCTTGTTAAAAGTTCCAACGCATTCATGGACAAGGCCAAAGCAGATGGCAAACCTTTCTTCATTTGGCATAACACTACGCGTATGCATGTTTTTACCTATCTTCCACCTAAATATCAAGCACTGATGAATGCTACGAGCAATTACAATGTGGAAGAAGCCGGTATGGCTCAATTGGATGATAGTGTCGGACAATTACTGAAGCACCTGGAAGAGATTGGTGAGGCGAACAATACCATTGTGATCTTCACGACGGACAATGGGGCAGAAGTTTTTACATGGCCAGACGGAGGAATGACGCCTTTTCGAGCTACAAAAGGTACAGTTTTTGAAGGCGGTTTTCGAGTCCCATGCATCGTCCGTTGGCCAGGCTATATCAAGCCAGGCATGATTGAAAATGGAATTTTTTCTGGTCTCGATTGGTTCCCAACACTCGTTGCAGCTGCCGGAAATCCTGATATTACAGATCAGTTACTGAAAGGTGCGGCTATCGGTGAACGAACCTATAAAAATCACCTAGATGGATACAATCAATTGAGCCTGCTGTTAGGTAAAACACCCTCCGCACGTCATGAAATCTTCTACTTTGGTGGACCTCATCTTGGAGCTATTCGTATAGATAACTTCAAGTATCAGTTCTTTCAACAGCCTTGGGGGTGGCCTGGAGAAAAGGTCACAACAGATATGCCTACGATTGTAAATCTACGTCAAGATCCGTTCGAACGAACGCCTGCTACTCGTGGCGAAAGCACGAATAACATGGGAGGAGGATATTTAAACGACTTCTATGCACGCGAGTTTTGGCGTTTTGTGTCGGTTCAAAAGGAGGTCGAAAAGCTTGCGTTGACGGCCATTGATTACCCTCCAATGCAATCACCAGCTTCATTTAACTTATCAGCAATAAAAACTAAGATTGACGAAATGATGAAGCAACATGAAGGACAATAAAAACAAAAAGGATCATCCAAGTAATACTGGTTGGTCCTTTTTTGCAGTTATTACATGCGCGATATAAGTTCTTTTGCATAGACTGAAAGTTATACCTAGTGTTTCTACCATTTTATGCAAACGATTGCCAGACTCGCTTCAAAATGCAAATTTGGAGCTATCTTTGTTACTCAAAAATCATTTATTGGAAAATTAATTCAATAATTTATTTGTTGACTGTGCTTTCTTATGCTATACATCTTCTCTATATACTCTGAATTTCATGGGACTTATGATAAAATATCTGCTAATTTTTCTTTTCATCATTACTGATCAAAGCTATGGCTCTTGTTGCTGTCCTGATTCGATAAATCGCTTTGGTGCAGAAACAAAAATCTCATCTCCGGCAGGTATGGTTTGGATTCCCGGAGGAGAATTTATGATGGGCTCAGACTATGAAGATTCTAAGCCAGATGAAAAACCGCAGCATCGTGTTAAAGTTGATGGTTTTTGGATGGATGCCACTCCGGTAACGAATAAGCAATTCAAAGAATTTATCGATGCGACAGGATATGTCACAACAGCGGAACGAGCCCCAACTCTTAATGAGATTATGAACCAAGTTCCTCCTGGTACTCCTCCACCATCCCCAGAATTACTTGTGGCAGCCTCACTTGTCTTTAAACCTTCTGATGTCCCTATCCCTTTAAATAACAGCCATGCGTGGTGGGAATGGAAGCCTGGAGCCAATTGGAAGCACCCGCTAGGCCCTGAAAGTACAATAGAAGAGAAAAAAGATCATCCAGTCGTGCAAGTAAGCTGGGATGATGCTCAAGCTTATGCCAAATGGGCTGGAAAGAGGCTTCCAACAGAGGCTGAATGGGAATTTGCAGCTTATGGGGGAAGAAAAGATATTATGTATGTATGGGGAAACGATGAATTTTCAGAAGAAGTGCCTCAAGCTAATATTTGGCAAGGTATTTTCCCTTATAAAAGTACCAAATCTAAAGGATATAACGGTACTACTCCTGTAACAACATTTAAACCTAATCCCTATGGTTTATATGATATGTCAGGGAATGTGTGGCAATGGTGCTCAGATTTATATCGTATGACTTATTATCAGGAAGAAGCTAAAAAAGAGCTTTCCATAAATCCTGCAGGACCAAAAACATCTTTTGACCCTCGAGAGCCTTATGCTACAAAACATGTGCATAGAGGGGGATCTTTCTTATGCCACGACTCTTATTGTAAAGGATATCGGATAACGGCCCGGATGAAAACAAGTCCAGATACTAGCTTGAATCATTTAGGGTTCCGTTGTGTGATGACTAATGATATGTGGAAGGAAAACAATGGTAACCTTAACAAAAATAAAAAAGATTTGTCACATGTACAGCAACTCTCAGAGGTTACATCTCATGATGATGTCATTGAGGCAACTGATGCGAAGCCCAAAATTTGAGGCATAAGAAAAAATTCTGGAAGGAAAACATTGTGATACTCGCATTCGTCTTGCGAAAGCATATACTTAAATGAGAGCGTTCCTAAATATATCGTTAACGTCAAATTGCTGAGAATCATATCCTGGGGAAAATCTAATGAAGAAAATTATAGCAATTTTATACAGCACATTTTTGCTACTTAGTCATTCAACTGCTATATATGGACGAGAACCTTACCATGCGACAATTACGGTTAACAATGTAAATGCTTCGGTTAGTGCCCCCAATTTGGTCGATTTGAAAAGAGAATTAAAAACGACGAGCCTCGAATCTCTTCTCCCCATTTATACGCCTACCTCACCTGTGTCTTTAGACATTAATTTGCGCGGTCTAATTGCCTTTACATCATTTGCTGCAAATTCGACAACCCTTGTCGTAAATATTCCTAATGCAGGTATTACAACAACTTTTGATGGAGGGACAAGGGATCAAAGCTTAACTCTATTTAAAGAATTTATTAAGGAAGGTAGCGCAGTTCCGAGATTATTAAGAGCTTATGCGAGATATTCTCCGATAGATCCGATTGCTGGTAATCCAAATAGTCTTATGGCACAGATGGCGCAATCCGATTATCTTGTTGGTCATTTGTCACCTTTGAGTGGCTGTGACTGTTGCTGGAGCGCTCAGCCCATTGTTCATCAATTCCAAACAGGCACATTTGCTAGTCGTGCTTTTTCTAAGGGATTTGACACAACAACAGTCACTCTTCCCTTGCGGTATTCATACTCGAAGGATCATCACTGGGCCTTAATTGTTGATGTCCCATTTACATATAATCGAAATGGGGGCGCATCTTCCGTATTTGGCTCGTTAGGTATAGGAATAAGAGTCCCGATATTCAGTAACTGGTCGATAACCCCAACGATTAGGGGAGGTGCAGGTGGATCTCTGGATTTGTGCACTTCAGGAAGTTTTGTTTCGACTGGGCTTGTGAGTGTTTATAATTGCAAATTATTTAAGCACGTTCTGTCTTTAACAAATTATGTGGGCTATTTTGCTTCTACCAATCTCTGGTTGACGGGTGTGAATTTTAATTATCATTTACACAATACTATCTTTAAGAATGGGTTGTCATGTACTTCATGTAAGGGATTTACAATTTGTAACAGGCCAATTAATTTCAAAGTCTCTGTGGAAGATACTTACTTTGCTGGCGATCGTCTTTTTATTCGACATTACGACGAAGTATCAATTGCGTTGATCACCCATTGCGTGAATCCTTATATCGATTATGATTGCTTATCTATTGGAATTGCCTATCAGTTTGGTCAAGAAAGCTATAAAAGCTATGCTTTAAATTTTGCTTATCAATTTTAGAAGCGACCTGAATTGTTCCTGTCGAAATACTCAAGATAAAGAAATTTTAGATGTCGATTAAATCGTTCCGAAATAACGGTCGCCAAAATCTCCTAAACCAGGAATGATACGTTTTTGTTCATCAAGACCTTCATCGACTTGTGCGACAATTAAATTGACTTCGGAGCATTCCTTTTGGAAATGTGTAATGCCCTCTGGTGAGGCTATAAAAGAAATTAAAGTGATTTGTTTCTCTAAAGCACCAGCTTCTTTTAACACTTTCACCGCCAGTGAGGCACTTCCTCCTGTCGCAATCATTGGATCCAATAACAAGATGGGATTATTTTGAGTAAATGTGGGCAATTTGTTGTAATAAAGTTCTGGTATGGCTGTTTTCTCATCTCGACGAATACCAATAAAACCAACGCTTGCTTTCGAATAGAAGCGCATAAATGGGGATAAAAGCGCTAAGCCAGAACGTAAAATAGGAACTAAAACCATCTCATGCTTAAAATGCACGCCGTAGGTGCGAGCTAATGGTGTATCAACAAACATTGGAGCTTTTGGAAACAAAGCATCACTTTCGACTGCTAGGACGATGCCAAGCTGGTCTGTTGCCTGCCGATATTGTTCGATAGAAGTATTGCGATTACGCAATATGGTAATGAGCGTTTTTTTCATGTCTATCTCGTTATTTTTATGCACCTATTCTCAACTATATCTATTCTACCTATTTTTTGCTGAGCATGATTTCAAAAATTTTCTCAGGTTTTTTGTAGTGATTTTGAGGTAGAACTGATTACCGAAGAGGGCGAGAACTACTTTTTGTTCCATTTTTTCTTTTCCAGACTATAGCCCGTCATTCACAATAAAATAACAAAAGATACGGATCAATAATGAGAGAGACAATCAAACAAATCTGTTCCAAGTCTTTTCTTACAGGGAGAGTCGCAATTATCCATCGATCAATAAAACGATTTTTATTCTTAGAAAAAAAAGAGATTTAAAAGTCTAACCGGAGAAAAATAAAGTGTGCTGGGTTGATTCTACGATGTAGAATATCCCATCAGTAAGCGAGAAATTTGCTTTCTTCAACAAAGAACCAATACAAAACAAAATGCATTAATATTGCTTCTGATTCTTTTTATAGTAAAGAACCTAACTAATGCAAAACGGCTATCTATATCGGAAAGCTTTCCATATTAATTCACAGAGGAATGCTTTTTAAGACAAATTTTTTGACAATAATCTTCGACGCCTCAGGCTTTAAATCGACTTTTGAATCTGAAGTTAATTTATTTTTCATGAAAATTTTTTCATCCGCTTTTTTTTGATCAGAGGCAGTAAAATTCTCACCGTCGTAAATTCCTTTTGCATGCGAATTATGTGCATCGACATTCAGTGTGGCAAATTTTAGGTTGGGATATAATTCCATCTGCTTTTTAGCAGCATGAATGAGCTGTTGCGCTATCCTCATGTGAGGCATGGAAGCTTTTCTTGAAAGTTCCCAAAAATGAATCAGTTGCAGGCCTTCATATTCAGCTAAAAAACCCATAAAATTCCGACAATTTCATTTTCTTTATTGCGTGCGACAAGAATTAATAATAATTTTAGAGGAAAACTTTTGACTTTCTTCTATTTAATTGGATTTAGCTTCGGAAATATTCTATAAAAGCTGCATTTTCTTCGGGATTAATGCCTGGGTGGAGACGGATTGTAGTTGAGTCTTCAACCTCATTGACTGAAATAATTAAAGCATTTGGATGGTATAAGCCAAAAGTCGCACGTGTTTGTAATTTGATTCCCTTCGAGATCATTTTTTTGTAGAACCTGCCGAGTACTTTTATACTACGGGCTTTATGATTTAAGCCCGAGACTTTGACATCGATGAAACAGGCATCCATGTTATGTGTCGCGGTATTAATTCTAATGCGCTGTTTAGGATTAATCGGATTACTCGGTCTGAATTTTTCTGGTACATGATCCAATATTTCTCGAGTGTTTTTAAAAATAAGTTCTCGATATTGCGCAAGAGGTGTCGTTGCGTATTGATTTGCTAAACAAAACCATTGATGGCTTAAAATATCTGTTTGATGGACTTTTTGTGTGGAAAGTGAATTAAAAGATTCCCATTTTTCTGAACCATCATTAACTGTATAAAAAGGAGCACCGAAATAGCCGTCCATGCCAAGCATGTCAAATTTTTGGCCGCTCCTGAAAAAAACAAAATTTAATCGACCATTCTCAATTTCTTTTTCAAATTCTTTCAAGATCCCATGAACATTCTCAGAATCATATTTATCGATCGTACAATCAATAGCGATGGTTAGCTGAGAAGCTGCTTTCCCATTATCAATGAGTGCATGTATATCCTTAGCAATATCTCGACGTTCATAAGCGACAAAATCTGAGTCTATTTCAATATTGGGATTAAATTGCCCAAAATATAAGTCTACAGGAGGGCAAGAATCATCCTCCAAGACTTTTTCGAATTGATTTTCATATCCAACAAATGCTGCTTGTTCAAAGTAAAACCCTTTACTATATGCACAATGGGGTTTAGGGTTAATGCGTCGAATGGCTTCATTAATCCCCGCACATATATTTACGGAAGTTTTTCCAAGCCCTGCATTCACATATTGATGGAGATTTTCAGGAATAGTTGGACGGAGGGCTTCTTTAAAGATTTCACTGAAGGCATCGGTTTGATAGGGACGGAAAATTTCGAGAAGCGTGGCTAGTTCAGCGTGAATTAGTTCTATTTGCTGGGCAAATTCGTTAAAGTTATCTAGATGAAGTTCAGCAGTTGCTAAGGATTCTCGAATCTTAAATAAAGAAGTCTGGATGATTTGACTGTAAACAGGGTTATTATGTAATTCTTCCCATTGGGCATCTTCTATCTGATTAAATAAACCTGTGAGCAAATCCATCGTTGCTTTACCCATGATGAACTTGTGAGGTTGAAAAGCTATTTCATCTTTTCGTAGGTTGAAATTCTCGATAGAAATCCCCATTTGTGGCTCTTGAGCAGGGGGAGAGGAGCCAAAAAGAGCTGAAAATCTTTGATAAAATGCAGCTTCAGTAAAAGTTTTAATTTTGGGATAAAAGCGTACCGATGGAGAGGCATTCTTAGGATTTACTGCGTAATGGACATTTTTATGCTGATCTAAAATATTCTGCATTTCTCTACGTAAGCTTACGGCTCCCATGCCTATTCCTGTCGAAATAATAAAATCAGCGAGGCTGTGATGAACCTTAAATACGCGAGATCCTTTAATTTTAGAAAATAAGGGGAGAACTTTTATACCGGAAATATTTTCAGTTTGAATCCGGCATATACAAGTCGAATTTTTTTTAACAAATTTGATTAATTTAGACCTTTGTCTTGTTAATTCAGGTTTTTGTAAGATTAAACTATCGACAGCTTGTGTGATTGCTGCATTAAGTTCGGATTTAAAAGCGCCAAATTCTTTTTTAAATAATGCTTCTTTTTGTTTGTTTCCTGCGGTTTCAATATTTTGACCTAATGTCGATGTTAGATCAAAAAGAAAGGGATGAGAAAGGGGCGATTTTAAAGCTTTTTTACCTTCCGTTCTAAAATGTTGGGCTAATTCAGTCAAAATTGAATCTGAACCGGGGTGTTGTTTTTCAATCACACAAAATTTTAAGGGGAGTAAATGCTGAAATTCAACTGTATCGGTTAAAATTAAAGGGCTATCGGACCGATATGCTAGTTTATGATTTGCACTTTCCCCAAAATGGATTAGAGATATGATCAAAAGTTGTGTATGAGGTGAAAAAAAGAGAGCGCATCCTTAAAATGTTTTTTACGACAAAAACTAAATGGGAGTGCGCTCA